>NZ_OZ060387.1 GCF_964059055.1 Buchnera aphidicola (Neophyllaphis podocarpi)
ATATATGCAAGTTATTATTTTAGATAAATGCTTTCTATATAATAGATGCAAAATTACATTAATCAAAAAAAAAAGTAAAAAAAAATAGACATAATTCTTTAAATAACTATATACTTTTAATAAAATTTATATTAAATTGTATTAAAAACAAAAAAACAAAAGAAAATGAAAAATAGAATCATAATTTTAGATACAACTTTAAGAGATGGAGAACAATCTTTAAAATCAAGTCTAAATACAAAAGAAAAAATTGAGATAGCATTATCATTAGAAAAATTAGGTATAGATATATTAGAATTAGGGTTTCCGATATCCTCACCTCAAGAATTCAATTCAATAAAAGAAATATCAAAAATAATAAAAAATTCTACTATATGTAGTTTAGCAAGATGTGTAGAAAAAGACATAGATATAGCTGCAAAAGCTATGAAATCATCAAATAATTTTAGAATTCATATCTTTTTAGCAACATCTTATTTACATATAAAATCAAAACTACAAAAAACTTTTGAAGAAATAGTTCAGTTATCTATAAATGCTATAAAGATAGCAAAAAAATATACAGATGATATTGAATTTTCATGCGAAGATGCAGGAAGAACAAGTATAGATAATTTATGTTATATAGTTGAAAAGTTAATAAATGAAGGTGTAAAAACAATTAATATTCCAGACACGGTAGGATTTACTATACCTAGTCAATTTGGTGATATAATAAAAAATTTATTTAATAGAGTTCCTAACATAGACAAAGCAATTATCTCTGTACATTGTCATAACGATCTTGGTATGGCTGTTGCAAATTCAATAGCAGCAATTCAAAATGGAGCAAAACAAATTGAAGGGACTATATTAGGTATTGGAGAAAGAGCTGGAAATACGTCAATAGAAGAAGTATGTATGGCTATAAAAATAAGAAAGGATTTATTAAAATTTAAAACAAATATAAATCATAAGTATATATATAGAACTAGCAAGTTAGTAAGTAAAATATGTAAAATAAAAATTCCTTCAAACAAAGCTATAATTGGAAATAATGCATTCTCACATTCTTCAGGAATACATCAGGATGGAATAATAAAAAATCGAAAAAATTATGAAATAATTAATCCTGAAAGTATAGGGATAGAAACAAATAGGTTAAATTTAACTTCAAGGTCGGGAAGAGCTGCTATTAAATATAAAATGAAAGAAATGGGTTATAAAAAAGAGGATTATGATTTAAATCAACTTTATGATTTATTTATTAAATTGGCAGACAAAAAAGGACAAATTTTCGATTATGATCTTGAAAATCTAGCTTTTTTAACCAAAGAGGAAAATGAAAGTCATTTTTATAAATTAATTAACTATGAAATAAACTTTATCTATTCAAATAAATCTAAATTTTTAATAAAATTTAAACAAGGAAAAAAAACAAAAAAAATTGAATTAGAATTCTCGAATAATTTTATATATTCTCTAATAAAATTATTTAATAGAACAATGAATATTAATATTAAAATTTGTAATTATGAAATGAATATAAAGAACAAAGAAAAAAAAGAAATATGTTCAATAAATATTAAAGTAGAATATGAAAGCCAAAAATTCTATGAAATTATTGAGGGATATGATATGTGGGAAATCTCAATAAAATCTATATTTAATATTCTTAACAATATTAAAAAAAAAGAAAGATTAAAAAAAATAAAATTAAGTAAGGTTAATCTAAATGACAAACGAATATAGAATATCTGTTCTTCCCGGCGACGGAATAGGACCAGAAGTTATGTTTGAAGCAAAAAAGATATTAAAATTAATTTCAAAAAAATTTAATTTAAATATAAAAATTAAAGAATATGAAGTTGGAGGAAAATCTATTGAAAAATATGGTACTCCTTTGACTAAAAAAACAATAATAGGTTGTGAAAAATCTGATGCAATACTTTTTGGTTCAGTAGGAGGACCAAAATGGGATTCATTGCCTATTGATAAAAGACCTGAAAGAGGTTCTCTTTTAAAATTAAGACAAAAGTTTAATTTATTTGCAAATTTACGCCCATCAATTTTATATCCTGAGTTAGTTGATTTTTGTCCTTTAAAAAGAAATATTTCTAATCTGGGCTTTGATATTTTATGTGTAAGAGAATTAACTGGAGGAATTTATTTTGGAAAACCTAGAGGAACTAAATTTAATGAAAAAAAAGAGGAATATGCTTTTGATACTGAAATATATTTCGCTTCAGAAATACAAAGAATTGCAAATTTAGCATTTAAATTATCAACAAAAAGAAAAAAGAAATTGACATTAATCGATAAAGCTAATGTTTTAGAAAGTTCTATTTTATGGAGAAAAATTGTAAAAAAAACATCTAAAGATTATCCGGACGTAAAATTATCATATCTTTATATTGATAATGCTGTTATGAAAATCATAAAAGAACCAAACAAATTTGATGTAATACTTACATCAAATTTGTTTGGAGATATAATTTCAGATGAATGCGCGGCAATAAGTGGATCAATAGGTATGCTTCCTTCCGCTAGTTTGAATGAAAAAAAATTTGGTTTATATGAACCTTCAGGAGGATCTGCTCCAGATATAGCTGGTAAAAATATATCTAATCCTATATCACAAATATTATCTCTATCAATGTTATTTAGATATAGTTTAAATCTAACATATATATCAGATTTGATAAACAAATCTATAAAAAATGCATTAAAACAAGGTTATAGAACCAAAGATATATCAGATGGAAGTAATTATGTAAGTACTCAAGAAATGGGAGATAAAATTTTGTTCGAGATTAATAACAACTGATGGATTATAAAATGAAAAGAACTTTATATCAAAAAATATACGAGTCACACATAGTAAGAAAAAATAAAAATTTAAATAATGCATTAATATATATAGATTTACATTTAATTCATGAAGTTACTTCTCCTCAAGCTTTTAATTCTATTAAAATTAAGAATAGAAGAGTAAGAAATCCAGAAAAAACCTTTGCTACAATGGATCACAATGTTCCAACAGATAGTAGAAATATAAAAGATTCAGGTATAATGGCACAAAAACAAATGAATGAATTGATTGATAACTGTAAAAAATTTAATATTAAATTATATGACTTAAAACATAAAAATCAAGGTATTGTTCATATCATAGGTCCTGAAAATGGAATGACGCTTCCAGGAATGACAATAGTTTGCGGTGACTCTCATACTTCTACTCATGGAGCATTTGGTTCTTTAGCTTTTGGTATAGGAACTTATGAAGTAGAACATGTTTTATCTACTCAAACTTTAAACCAAAAATACTATAAAAATATGAAAATTGAAATAACAGGAAATATTCCAAAAAATATTTCTGCAAAAGATATTGTCTTATATATAATAGGAAAAATGAGTTCTTCTGGATGTAATGGATATATTATAGAATTTTGCGGAGAAGTAGTTTCAAATTTAAGTATGGAAGGTAGAATGACTATTTGTAATATGTCTATCGAAATGGGAGCTAAATCAGGAATAATTGCCCCAGATGAAATAACATACAAATATTTAAAAAATAGAAAATATTCACCTAAAGGAGAAAATTGGGAAAAAAGTTTGAAATATTGGAATAATTTAAAATCAGATGAAAATGCTTTATTTGATAAAATAGTTCGATTTAATATAAGTAACATTGAACCTCAAATTACCTGGGGAACAAATCCAGGACAAGTAATTTCAATAAATGAAAAAATACCTGAAATAAGTGATTTTAAAGATCCAATAGAAAAAAAATCAGCAATAAAATCTTTAGAATATATGAACATTAAACCAGGTCAGAGTCTTAAAAATTTATCAATTAATAAAGTTTTTATAGGATCTTGTACTAATGGAAGAATTGAAGATTTAAGAGATGCTGCAATTGTCGCAAAAGGTAATAAAATCGCTAAAAATGTAGAATGTTTAGTAGTTCCAGGATCTCAAAAAGTTAAGATTCAAGCTGAAAAAGAAGGATTAGATAAAATATTTTTAGAAGCAGGTTTTGAATGGAGATTACCAGGTTGTTCTCTTTGTTTGGCAATGAATAAAGATATATTAAAACCAAAAGAAAGATGTGCTTCTACCAGTAATAGAAATTTTGAAGGAAGACAAGGTAATAATAGCATGACTCATTTAGTTAGTCCGTCAATGGCTGCAGCGGCCGCAATAACAGGATATTTTATAGACTTTAGAGATATAATATAGAATAAAAATATGATAAAATTTACAGTGCATAAAGGTATTATATTACCTTTAGATATAAGTAATATAGATACTGATATTATAATACCTAAACAATTTCTAAAAAAAATCACAAGAAGTAATTTTTCTAAAAATTTATTTCATAATTGGAGATTTATTGATGAAAAAGGTTTAAAACCTAATCCTTCGTTTATTTTAAATAATAAACTTTATAAAAATGCAAGTATATTAGTTACTAGAGAAAATTTTGGTTGTGGTTCTTCAAGAGAACATGCTGTTTGGGCTTTGCAAGATTATGGATTTAGAGTAATAATTTCTTCAGGTTTTGCTGATATATTTTATAATAACAGTTTAAACAATAACCTTTTGCTCATTATATTAAAAGAAGATAAAATAAATGAGATAATGAATCTTATAAAAAATAATAAAATTAACTATGCAGAAATCAATTTAAAATATAATTATTTAAAAATCATAAATAAAAAATATTCATTTCATATCGACAAATATTTTAAACTAAAAATAATTAAAGGAATTGATGATATTGATATAACTATGAATGATTTTGAAAAAATATGTGCTTATGAAAGCAAGATACCAAATTTCTTACAAAGAAATTTTAGTCAATAATTTTTAATATTTATTAATCAATATTAAGTCTGATTTTATTTTTTAATTACTTATTTTATTTAATAGATTTTAGTTATTTATTTTTGAAAAAATAAATAACTAAATATAAACCAACTGATATTGAATTCATAATAATTAGTTGGTAAAAATCTAAGAGAATTTTTAAAACAATGAAAAGAAAAAGATATATATATAATCCTAATCCTATTTTTGTTAAACCATTAAATCAAAAAAAAAGACCAGCTTTCATAAGATATGCAATGAAATGTGCAAAAGATATAGATGTAGCTAGAAGTGAAATTAATTATGTAATAAAACCTAAAAATCCAAGAACAGGAAACAAAATAGTAAGATTTAGACGTCTTAATGAGCATAGAGCACGTGCAATGAGAGCAATTGTACAAGCAATGTTATATCACTATAATATTGCTTCTGAATTGGTTTTAGCATCAGTAGAACAATTGTCAGATGAATGTGGACTATCCACTGTTTCTTTAGCTGGAAATAAGTCTATTACAAGAGCTTCTCGTTTAATAACAGATTTTATGGAACCCATGGGTTTTGTTGTTTGTGAAAAAATTTGGGATAATATAATAAAAACTTATATTCCTAAAATGATAACTATAACTCCATTGTTTTTTATGTTATTTGGTATATCTAAATTTAAATTAGATAATGCTAGAAGACAACATTTAGGTTGGATTAATAGTTGTTTAAAAGAGAAAGGTGAACCTTCTATAACTGTAATAGAAGCTAAAAGAATAGCAAAAGATATACATATAAAGAATGCTTTTAAACATAGAAAATCTATTTATATTTTTAATAAACAAAGAAATCAAGCAAAAAAGTTAATAGAACTTGATGAAAAATCAGCAAAACAAAAAATATTACAAGATTTAGTAAAAAGGTATTCAATTGGTGAATTAGTTGATATGGGTGTTAATGGTTTAAAAAAACAGGTTAGTATGGAATACTTTAGGATAAAAAAGATAGCAGGTAATATATTTTTTAGATAGATTATTTTTTAAATAAAAATATTATTTAAATGCGATTTTTTTTTCGTATCTTTATCTTTTTCTAAAATTTGCATATATGTAAAAAATAAATTTAAAAAGAATAAAAATATATTATATTTTGAAAAAATTTCAAAATATAATATATTTTTATTCTTTTTAAATTTATTTTTTAC
>NZ_OZ060388.1 GCF_964059055.1 Buchnera aphidicola (Neophyllaphis podocarpi)
TTATCCACAGGTTTTATGCCTACAATAATAACATATATATAAATATATTTAATTACTATAAGTTAAGTTAAATAATAAAAGAAATAAATTATTTATTTATTTATTCTTTTAGTAATAATAGAATATTTGATATATTTTATATTTATAAACAAGATTATCAATGTAGTAAAGATTGTATAATATTTAACTATAGTTAAAATGTTTTCGCTTATTTGTTATTTTTGAGGAGATGTGAAAAGAAGTTATCTACAAATAATACAATGATTTTTCCACAGGATAAAAATTTTTAACAAAATTTATATTTTAATAGAAAAATTTTTTTTATTTTTAGAATTTTTTGTATTTTAAATTTATGATTAATATTATAAATATTAGATTTTAGATTTTTTAAAAAAAAGCGTGTATTCACTTAAAATGTTAAAAATATATTTTTTTACCCTTTACTACGTTTAACTATATAAGATTCATTATAGTATATTTAAGGAAGCTTAAGACCTATTATTACTTATAATATAATCATTAAAAAAACATAATTCTAAAATTATGTTTTTTTTAATTTAATTTCTTGTCCAAATTATTGTTTCTTCTAATAATTGAGAGCCAAAAGGTGTTAGTATCGATTCTGGATGAAATTGAAAACCACATACTTTATCACTATTGTTTCTTACTGACATAATTATATCTTCAAAGTAAGAATTTATAGTTAATGACTCTGGTACTTTATCACATATTAAAGAATGATATCTTGCAACTAATAAAGGATTAGGAATTTTTTCAAACATTTCTTTTTTATCATGACTGATCAAAGAAGCTCTGCCATGTATTATTTCCTTAGCATTTTTAGTTATTCCACCATAAGATTCTACTATAGCTTGATAGCCTAAACATATGCCTATAATAGGTAATTTACCTTTGAGTTTCTTTAATAACATAGACATACATCCTGCATCTGATGGTTTTCCAGGACCAGGAGATAGAACCAAAATAGGATTATGCATCTTAGATATTGCTTTAATGATGCTATCTACATAGACACTGTTTCTATATATCAATACTTTATTGTCTAAACTTCTAAGCTGTTCTGCTAAATTATATATGAAAGAATCAACATTATCGATTAACATAATCTCATTCATTATTTTTCTCTTTGTTTTGAATTTGATTTTTTTATAGCTATTAATACAGCTTTTGCTTTGTTTTTGCTTTCTTCAGATTCTAAAATAGGTATTGAATCTAATACTATTCCAGCTCCAGCTTGTACTGTTGCAATATCATTTTCTATATATGCAGATCTTATTATTATACATGTATCTAAAGATCCTAATCCTGTGAAATATCCTATTGCACCTCCGTAAATTCCTCTTCTTTCACATTCTACCTCTGAAATTAATTGCATTGCTCTAATCTTTGGAGCTCCAGTAAGAGTTCCCATATTCATACAAGCACAATAAGCATGAAATACATCAAGATTACTTTTTAGTTTTCCTACTACTCTAGAAACTAAATGCATTACAAAAGAATACCTATCTACTTTAGTTAAACTAGAAACATAGCGAGTTCCATTTTCACAGATTCTAGCTAAATCATTTCTTGCTATATCTACAAGCATAATATGTTCTGAAAGTTCTTTTCTATCTGTTCTCATTTCTAATTCTAATTTACTATCCAAGTCTAAATCTATTTCACCATTTTTTTTGAATCCTCTTTGCCTGGTTCCTGCTATTGGATATATTTCTATCTTTCTTGTAATTGAATCATATTTTAATGAACTTTCTGGTGAAGCACCAAAAACAGTAAAATCTTTGTCTTGCATAAAAAACATGTAAGGACTAGGATTACTTTTCTTAAGTTCATGATATGCGGACAAAGGATATTTACATTTTATGTGAAATTTTCTTGAAGGAACTACCTGAAATATTTCTCCGTTCTTAATTTGATCTTGCATTTTTTTTATTATATTACAATATTCAATATCTGTTTTATTTGATGTTATCTCTAAACTATTTGATTTTTTATTAGGTATTTGACCTGGTATATCTTTTAATAAATTTGCAATTTCATTAATCCTTTTTTTTATCCTATTTCTTTCCAAAAAATTATTTTCAAAAATACTAGCTTGAATAACAGATTTTTTTTTATAATGATCAATTATAAGAAGTATTTCAGATAAATAAAAACAGAAATCAGGACATTTTTGTGTTCTCTTTAAATTTGTTATATCTTCAAAATTATAAACTAAATCATAAGAAAAAAAACCTCCAAAAAACATAGCTTTAGGAAATTTTTTTGATTGTTTTAAACTTTTTATTAATATTCTAAATGTATCAAACACAGATACTGATTTTAATCTTTTTTCTTCATCTATATTTTTTTTTGATTCAGGAAAATTTATTATAATTCCATTTTTTGTGTAAAACCAAAATACTTTTTTTGGAATGATATTTATTATTCTTTTTATTAATAGTTCTCCATTTAAACTAAGACATTCTATCTTAACATCTCTTTCTATAGCAGAAATTCTCAGAGAACTATCTATTATCATCATGCTTTCTAAAGCATTTTTTTTATCAATTTCTGAAGATTCTAACAATAGGGTATTTTTTTTATCCTTACATATTTGATTAAATGTTAAAGTAGGATCTTTCCTGTAAACTACTTTTTTCTTTATCAGTTCTATTTTTTGCATTTTGTTTTATTTTCTTATCTAAATTAAAATTATTCATATTTATAATATAATTAACATATATTTTCTAAATTTCTTTAATTTATTTCTTAAATAATTTTATTTTAACCTTAAAATTATAAAAATAAGAACATACTATTTTTTGTTTGTATTTAAAAG